>NZ_CP174282.1:0-20953 GCF_045343915.1 Mycobacterium sp. M23085 | reverse complement strand
ACAGGGTGCGTACTGCGAGGCTGGTGTGCAGGGTTTTGTTGATGGCGGCGATCAGGCGCATCGCGGAAAGGGAGTCTCCGCCCAGGTCGAAGAAGGAGTCCTCAACCCCGACCCGTTCGAGGCCAAGTACCTGGGCGTAGATGCCGGCCAGGATCTCCTCGGTGGGAGTAGCCGGGGCGCGGTAGTGCTCGGCCTCGCGGTAGTCGGGTGCGGGCAGGGCCCGGGTGTCGAGTTTGCCGTTGACCGTCAACGGCAGCGCCTCGATGCCCACCACCGCCGCGGGGACCATGTAGGCCGGCAGCCGCTGGGCCAGTGCGGCGCGCACCGCGACCGGGTCGGCGGTCCCGGTGATGTAGCCGATCAGGCGTTTATCGCCGGGGCGGTCCTCACGGGCGATCACCGCCGCCTGGTTCACCCCGTCGAGCGCGGCCAGGGCGGCCCGGATTTCACCGAGCTCGATGCGATAGCCGCGGACCTTGACCTGCTCATCGGCGCGACCCAGATACTGCAGCTGCCCATCGGGGCCCCACTTCACCAAATCCCCGGTGCGATACATCCGCTGACCCGGGGCCCCCGGTGCTGCGAATGGGCAGGCCACAAACCGCGACGCGGTCAACCCCGCCCGGCGCACATAGCCACACCCCAGCTGAGGACCGGCCACATACAACTCCCCGATCACCCCGACCGGCACCGGTTGCAGCCACTGATCGAGCACGAACAACGCCGCCTTAGGAACCGGCGACCCGATCGGCGGGGCACCCGAGCCCGCCGCCAGCGGCGCGCTCAACGCCACCCACATCGTGGTCTCGGTCGGGCCGTATTCATTGATCATCACCCGCCCAGGCGCCCACCGCTGCACCAGCTCAGCCGGACACGCCTCACCACCTACCAGCAGCGCCACCGACTCCAGCCCCTGCGGGGACAACATCCCCGCCGCCGAGGGGGTCAGACACAACACGCTGACCCGTTCACCGATCAGCAAGGCATGCAAGTCCTGCGGGCAGGCCGCCACCGACTCAGGCACCACCACCAGCCGCCCCCCGTGCAGCAGGGCACCATAAATCTCCCAGCCCGAAATGTCGAAGCTATAGGAATGCCACTGCGACCACACCTGTTCGGGCCCAACCAGATCCGGACCCAACGACCCCATCAACTCGGCCACGTTGCGGTGAGTGATCGCCACCCCTTTAGGCACCCCGGTGGTGCCCGAGGTGTAAATCAGATACGCAATATCGCCGGCATCCGGTACCGGCAAACCGGTGTCCGGATATGTCTGGATGCGCGCGTCGTTGACGTCGATGACCGCCACCTGCTGCCCATCAAGCCGCCCGGCGAGTTCGGTGGTGGTCAGCGCAGCGATCGGTGTGGCATCACCAACCATGAACCCGATCCGCGCCGCGGGATGGGCCGGGTCGATCGGCAGATACGCCGCCCCGGTCTTAAGCACCGCCACCATCGCCACAATCGCCTCGGCGCAACGCGAAAACAGCAGCGCCACACACTGCCCCGGGCCCGCGCCATGATCGACCAGCAGATGCGCCAACCGATTCGACGCCGCATCAAGCTCCCGATAAGTCATCGAGCGGTTGCCGCACACCAGCGCTACGGCGTCCGGGGCGTGGGTCGCGTGGGTGGCGAATAATTCCGGCACCGACACCGGAATGGTCGACGGGCTGCTTAAAACCGCTTCATTTCCAAGCTCTTCGAGGCGGGCATGTTCGGTTTCGTCGAGCACGTCGATCGACGACAGCAATCGGGATGGGTCGGCGGTGACCGCCATCAACACCCGCTCCAACCGCGCGATAAGCGTGTGGATGCTGGCCGCGTCGAACACGTCGGTGCGGAACTCGATCGATCCGCCGATTCCGGCGGCCTCGCCGGCTGGGTTCCAGCGTTCGCCCAACGTCAAGGTCAGGTCCATCCGGGCGACCTGGGTGTCCGCCGACAGGGGCGTGACCTGCAAGTCACCCAAACCCAGCCCGGCGGGGGCGCCGTCGTCGCGGGCGAAGTTCTGCCAGGCCAACACCACCTGCACCAGCGGGTGATGGGCCAGGCTTCGGGTCGGGTTGAGCCGCTCCACCAACACCTCGAAAGGCACGTCCTGGTTCTCGTAGGCGGCCAGGCTGCGTCCCCGCACCCGATCCAACAGCTCGGCCACCGTGGGGTCACCGGCAACATCGACGCGCAGCACCAGCGTGTTGACGAAAAAGCCCACCAACCCATCGAGTGCGGGATCATCACGCCCGGCGATCGCGAAACCGATCGCCACATCAGAGCTGGCGCTGAGCTTGGCCAACAACACCGCCAGCGCGGCCTGGACCACCATGAAGCTGGTCGTGTTGTGCTCGCGGGCCACACTGCGGACCCGTTGCTGCAGCTCGGCCGGCCAGTCCACCATCACACTGGCGCCGCGGTAATCGGCCACCGGCGGATACGGCCGATCGGTGGGCAACGCCAACCGCTCGGGCAGCCCAGCCAGCGCCTGCTCCCAATAGGCCAACTGCGCAGCGATGCGGCTGTCGGCGTCGGCCACGTCCCCAAGCTGCGCGCGCTGCCACAGCGTGTAATCGGCATACTGCACCGGCAACGGCGCCCAGTCCGGGGCCTGCCCGGCACAGCGGCTGGCATAGGCCACCCCCAGATCGGCCACCAGCGGGGCCATCGACAAGCCGTCACCGGCGATATGGTGCAGCACCGCCACCAGCACATGCTCGTCCTCGGCGACGCGGAAAAGTGTTGCCCGCAAAGGGATCTCGGCCGCCAGATCAAACGAGTGACGCACTGTGGGGTCGATGACCTCCTGCAGCCTGGCCGGCGACCAGCCGGTGGCATCGACGACCCGCCAACCGAAGTCGGCCCGCTCGGCCGGGATCACCACCTGCTCGGGTATCCCATCGACCGACGGGAACAGAGTCCGCAGGCTTTCTTGGCGGGCCACCACATCGGCCAACGCCGCACCCAACGCCTCGGCATCCAGGCGCCCACTGAGCCGCAACGCCGCCGCCATGTTGTAGATCGGTGAGGGCCCCAGCAACTGATCGATAAACCACAACCGCTGCTGGGCAAACGACAATGGCACCACCGCAGGCCGCTCTACCGCCACCAACGGCTCCCGCCGAGCCCCGTCCCCACTTACCAGTTGCGCCAACTGAGTGACCGTCGGTGCCTCGAACACGGTGCGCACCGAAAGCTCGGCATTCAGACTCGTTTCGATCGCGGCGACCAGGCGCATCGCCTGCAGCGAGTCCCCACCCAGATCGAAGAACGAGTCATCGACCCCGACCCGCTCGAGCCCGAGTACCTCGGCGAACGCGCCGGCCAAAATCTCCTCGACCGGGCTCACCGGGGCGCGGAAACCCGCATCCTGGTAACCGGGTGCGGGCAGGGCGCGGGTGTCGAGTTTGCCGTTAACGGTCAACGGCAGGGCGTCCAGCACCACCACCGCGGCCGGCACCATATACTCCGGCAACCGCTCAGCCAACTGCGTGCGCAGCTCGGCCGGCTGCGCGGTCCCGGTGACATAGCCGACCAGGCGCTTGTCGCCGGGGCGGTCCTCGCGGGCGATGACCACCGCCTGCTCCACCCCGGCCAACCCGGCCAGTGCAGCGCGCACTTCCCCGAGCTCGATGCGATAGCCGCGGATCTTGACCTGCTCATCGGCACGCCCCACATACCGCAACTGCCCATCGGCACCCCAGCGCACCAGATCCCCGGTGCGATACATCCGCTGCCCGGACCCAGCGAACGGGCACGCCACAAACCGCGAGCCGGTCAACCCCGACCGACCCACATACCCAATCGCCAGCCCCCCGCCGGCCACATACAACTCCCCGACCACCCCGGCCGGCACCGGGCGCAACCAGCCATCGAGCACGAACAGCGCCGCGCCCGGAACCGGTGACCCGATCGGTGGTGTTCCCGATCCCGCGGCCAACGGCGCGCTGATCGCCACACACATCGTGGTCTCGGTCGGGCCATAGGCATTGACCATCACCCGGTCCGGCGCCCACCGATCCACCACATCGGCCGAACACGCCTCACCGACCACCGCCAGCGCCACCGAGTCCAACCCCTCCATTGGCAACGCGGCCACCGCCGACGGGGTCTGAGTCAACACACTGACCTGCTGCTCAACCAGCACCCGATGCAAGTCCTGTGGCGAACCGGTGACCGCCTCGGACACCACCACGAGCCGACCACCACGCACCAGCGCGCCAAAGATCTCCCACACCGAGACGTCGAAAGCCAACGAATGACACAGCGCCCACACGCCCGCGGCCGGCAAGCCGGCATCCAACGACCCCAACAACTGCGTCACGTTGTAATGGGTGATCGCCACGCCCTTGGGCACCCCGGTAGTGCCCGAGGTGTAAATCAAGTAGGCGATATCGTCAGCATCCGGCCCCGGCAAACCAGCCGCTGGGTAGCTGCCAATGCGAGGATCGTCGACATCGACGACCGTCACGCCGTGGCGTTCGAACCGCTCAGCCAGATCGGCGGTGGTGACACCGACGGCCGGCCTGGCATCGCCGAGCATGAAACCGATCCGGGAATCCGGTGACGACGGGTCGATGGGCAGGTAGGAAGCCCCGGTTTTGAGCACCGCGAGGATTGACGCTACCGCCTCGGCTGACCGCGAAAACAGAAGCGCCACAGTCTGTCCCGGTCCAGCTCCAGCGGCTGCAAGACAATGCGCCAACCGGTTCGAGGTTTCATCCAGCTCGCGGTAAGTCAGCGACAGGCCCTCGCATACCAGCGCCACGGCGTCTGGGGTGCGGGCCACCTGGGTGGCGAACAACTCCGGCACCGACATCGCAACGCTCGATGGGCGGGACAAAACCTCTTTATTACCAAGCTCTTCCAGCCGGGCATGTTCGCCATCGTCGAGCAGATCCACCGACGAAAGCCGCCGGGTGGGGTCAGCGGTCATCGCCATCAACACCCGCTGCAACCGCGCGAGCAATGCCTGGACGCTCGCCGCGTCGAACACATCGGTACGAAACTCCACGTGTCCGGAAATCCCGGCGGGCGCACCGGCCTCGGTCCAGGATTCCTTGAGGAAGAAGACCAGATCCATTTTCGCGGTCTGGGTGTCCCCGAGCAGTGGCGTGACCTGGAGATCACCCAGGCTCAGGCCGGTCGCGGGGACGTTGACCTGGCCGGGGAAGTTGTTCCAGCCCAACATCACCTGCACCAGCGGATGATGGGCCAACGACCGGGTCGGGTTGAGCCGCTCCACCAGCACCTCGAAGGGCACATCCTGATGCTCGTAGGCGGCCAGGCCGCGTGCACGCACCTGGCCCAGCAACTCGGCCACGCTGGGATCGCCGGCCAGATCGACGCGCAGCACCAAGGTGTTGACGAAGAAGCCCACCAGCTCATCGAGTGCCGGATCGCGCCGCCCGGCGATCGCAAATCCCACCGCCACATCAGAACTGGCGCTGAGCTTGGACAGCAGCACCGCCAGCGCGGCCTGGGTCACCATGAAACCGGTCGCGTTGTGCTCGCGGCCCACCCGGGCAATCTGCTGTTGCAACAGCGCCGGCCACTCCACCGCCACCCTGGCGCCGCGCTGATCGGCCACCGCCGGATACGGCCGATCGGTGGGCAGCGCCAACCGCTCAGGCATCCCGGCCAGCGTCTGCTCCCAATAGGCCAGCTGCGCGGCGATGCGGCTGTCACTGTCGTCGAGATCACCGAACTGGGCCCGCTGCCACAGTGTGTAATCGACATACTGCACCGGCAATGGCGCCCAGTCCGGGGCCCGCCCGGCGCACCGGCTGGCATAGGCCACGCTCATGTCGCGCACCAGCCGGGTCGTCGACCAGCCATCGGCAGCGATTTCATGCACCACGGCCACCAGCACGTGTTCGTCGTCGGCGACACGGAAAAGTTGTGCCCGCAATGGGATCTCGGTGGCCAAGTCAAACGAATGGCGCACCGCGGCAATGACGGCGCCATCCAGCTGAGCTGTCGTCCACCCGGTGGCATCGGTGACGTCCCAGCCGAAGTCGGCCTCTTCGGCGGGCACTACCACCTGTCGGGGCACCCCCTCGACCGCGGGGAACAAGGTGCGCAAGCTCTCATGGCGGCCCACCACATCGACCAGCGCCGCAGCCAGCGCCTCGGCATCCAGGGGTCCGCTCAGCCGCAACGGCACCACCACGTTGTAAAGCGGTGAAGGCCCCTGCAACTGGTCGATAAACCACAACCGACCCTGAGCAAACGACAACGGCACCACCGCCGGCCGCTCCACCGGCACCAACGGCTCCAGGCCGCCACCCTGACCGATACGGGGCGCCAACTGGGCCACCGTGGGCGCCTCGAACACCGCCCGCACCGAAAGATCGGCATCCAGACTCGTATTGACGGCGGCGATCAGACGCATCGCCGACAGCGAATCCCCGCCCAAATCGAAGAACGAATCATCGACACCGACCCGGTCCAGCCCCAGCACCTCTGCGAACACGCCTGCGATGACTTTTTCGGTTTCGGTCTGAGGCGCCCGGAAGGCCGTGGTGGCAAATACCGGTGCCGGCAAGGCCTTACGGTCAAGCTTCCCCGACGACGTCAATGGGAACTCGTCGAGCACCACGATGTGCGTCGGCACCATGTATTCGGGCAACCACGCGCTCAACTGCTGACGCACCGCGGTGACCTTGGTGTTGGCCTGGGGGTCATTGGCGTGAGGTTTGCATCGGTGAGACTCGTCCGGTGGCAGATACAGATCGGTCAGCGCCGAAGTCTGTTCGGCGTCAGCTGCCGCGATGAACACGGCATCCACGGTGCCCGGTTGCGCGCCCCAGGTGACCGCGACGCGATATCCGGCGGTCTCACCAAGGCCGTGTAATTGTTCGGGGACAACGACATTGGCGCCGTCGGCGTGCGCCAAGGCGTCGGCTAACGGTAGCCCGGCGGCCAGGCCGCGTTCGATACCGACGTCGGTGACCAGTCCGGCGCGTGGGATCTCGGTGACGCGGACAGCGTCAGGACGTTCAGATATCAGGCGGTCGCGCAGCCCGTCTAGGCCCGCGCAGTCGGCCCACGCCCAGCTGTCCACAGTGGCAAGTGAGCGCACCGGCGTGGGGGATTTATAGACGACGAGGTCATAGCGATAGCGGTTGAGTTCGTTGTCGGCCATTCCGCGTTTGACTTCGATGCCGAGGCCGGCCACCGATGGCTGGTCGGCCGCCCAGGTGGTGAAAAACTCTGGGGCCAAGAGTAATTCGGCTTCGGCCAGCATGGCGCGCTGAACTCGTTGACGAATCTCGGCGGCATCGGTGGCCTCGGTGCGGGCCAGCGCGACGCCGGTCTGAAACGCGCCCTGCAGGCTGTGGTTACGCACGTCGCCGATGAACAACGCGCCGCCCGGTGCCAGTAGCCGCATCGCCACGGTCATCACGTCACGCAGATAGTCCGCGCTCGGGAAGTACTGGACCACCGAATTGAGCACCACCACATCGAAGTGGCCCTCGGGCAGCCCCTCGACCACGTCGGCCGGCTGCACCCGCAACCGCACCCGATCCCCCCACGACTGCGCAGCCACCGCCGCCTGGAGCGTCTGGATCGTCGGCGCCGAGAAGTCCGTGCCCCAATACTCGGCACAGTTCGGCGCGATCTGGGACAACAGCAGCCCCGAACCCACGCCGAGCTCCAGCACCCGCCGCGGCTGCAGGGCGTTGATGCGGTTCACGGTGGCCGACCGCCACTCCACCATTTCCTCGAGCGGAATCGGCTCGCCGGTGTAGCTGCTGTTCCAGCCACGGAAATCCATCCCGAACTCGGGCGCCGAGACCTCAGCGTCGTACAGGTCGTCATACAGCTGTTGCCACTCTTCGACGAATTCGGCGTCGTCGTCGGCAACGCTGTTGTGCGCCAACGTGATGTAGCCGATCAAATGCGGGCCGGTGTCGCTCTGGTGCACGCTGGCCGCGGCTTGGGCCACCTGCGGGCAGGCCAGCAGGGTGTTTTCGATCTCGCCCAACTCGATGCGCTGCCCGCGGAGTTTGATTTGACTATCGGCGCGACCCAGGTAATCGAGCGTGCCCTCTGCGGTCCAGCGGACCAGATCCCCGCTGCGATACATCCGCGCGCCGGGCTGGCCAAAGGGATTGGCCACGAACCGTTCCGCGGTCAGCCCGGCCCGGCCCACATAACCGTGCGCCACCGCGGGACCGCCCAGATAGAGCTCTCCGACCACTCCGGGCGGAGCCGGGTTCAGTCGCGCATCCAGCACCAGCGCGCAGACCCCCGCAATCGGGGCGCCGATGCGCACCGGCTCCCCCGCCACCAGTGGCGCGCAGGTAACCCAGATGGTGGTCTCGCTCGGACCGTAGCCATTGAACATCCGCCGACCCGGCGCCCAGGCCGCCACCACCTCGTCGAGGCAGGCTTCGCCCACGGCGATCAGCGTGTCCAGACTGTCCAGCCGGGCCCGATCCAGCGACGACAGCACCGTCGGCGTCAAAATGGCCGCGCTGACCCGCTTATCCTGCATCAATCCGGTCAACGCTTCCCCGGCATAGACCCCCGCCGGGGCCACCACCAGCGCCGCCCCGGACTGCACGGCCCACAACAACTCACCGATCGAGGCATCAAAGGTCGGCGCGGCCACCATCAATACCCGCGCGTCCGCACCCAACCCGAACATTTCACTTTGCGCCGCCGCCCAACCCAGCAGACCGGCGTGGCTGACCGTCACTCCCTTGGGGACACCGGTAGACCCGGACGTGAAGATCACGTACGCGCCGTCATCGGTCCGCAACGGCGCCAGCCGGTCGTCGTCGGTGATCGGATCCGCCGGGTAACCGGTCAGGTCGAGATCATCGACGCGCAGCACCGGGCGCGGCCCGGCCCCGTCCACAGTGTCGGCGCCACAGCTCAACACGCAGACCGCGCCCACGACGTCGAGCACCGCCGCGATGCGGTCCATCGGATGGGCCCGGTTGATCGGCGCATACACCCCGCCGGCCTTCACCACCGCCCACCAGGCCACGACCAACTCGGCACACCGATCCATCGCCACGCCCACCGCGCGCTCGGGACCCACGCCGGCCTCGATCAGCACCCGCGCCAACCGCGTCGACCACGCATCAAGCTCGCCATACGACAGGCTTCGCATACCGTCGACCACGGCCACCGCGTCGGGGTCGGCGGCCACTGCCGCGGCCAGCAACTCGTGCGCCAGGCCCACCGGCGCGGTCCTTCCGGCACCCGACCAGTCCGACAGCACCAGATCACGCTGGCCGCGATCCAGCAGCGGCACCTCGCCCACGGTCACCGACGCGTCGGCGATCACCGCCTCGATCACCCGGCCAAACCAGCCGACCAAGTGCTCGATGGTGGCGCGGTCGTAGAGGTCCGTGGCATACATCACCGGCCCGGCGGCCATTGGCGCCGCTGGATCCTCGCTGGGCACCTCACTCAGCTCGATATCCAGATCGAACTTGGCGGTGCGGGTGAATACCGCCAGCTGCTCGACGGTGACACCGTCCAGCATCATCTCGGGGCGCGCATTGTTCTGGAAGACCAAGAGCACCTGAAACAGCGGATGATGCGACGCAGAGCGCACCGGGTTGAGCTGCTCGACGAGCAGCTCGAACGGAACATCTTGGTTGCTGTAGGCATCCAGCGCTTGCTGGCGCACCTGCTCGAGAACCTCGCTGAACGGCTGCGCAGAACTCACCCCCACCCGCAACACCCAGGTGTTGACGAAGAACCCGACCAGCTCATCGAGCGCCGCATCCATCCGCCCGGCGATCGGCGCACCCATCACCACGTCCTCGCCGGCCCCGACGCGGTGCAACACCACCGCCATCGCCGCCTGCAACACCATCGAGACGGTCGCGTTATGCGCCGCCGCCAACGCCTTGACGCCTGCCCAGGTCTGCGCGTCGATGCGCATCTGCACGTCATCGCCGCGGTAGCTGGGTACCGGCGGGCGCGCCCGATCCGGCGGCAGTGAGACAACCTCGGGCAGATCGGCCAGCTGCTGGCGCCAATACGCCAGCTGGCCGGCGATCAGACTGTCGGGATCGGACTCGACGCCCAACCAATCCTGTTGCCACAGTGTGTAATCGGCGTACTGCACCGGCAACGGCGCCCACTGCGGGGCCCGGCCCTGCCGGCGCGCCCGATACGCCTGGCCGATATCCCTGGCCATCGGAGCCAGCGACCAACCGTCAAAGGCTATGTGGTGCACCACAATTCCCACCACATGCTGCTGGGGACCCACCGCATAGATCTGGGCCCGCATCGGGATCTCGGCCGCCAAATCGAACCGGTACCCCGCCAGCGCCACCAACTCGGCGACCACATCCTGCTCGGTCAACGACACCACCGCCGCCGCGTCGCCACGCCGCCACATCCCCGCGGTGGCGGGCAGCACCTGCTGCAGCGGCATGCCGTCGATGTCGGGAAATACGGTGCGCAGCGACTCGTGACGCGCGATCACATCATCGATTGCCGCCGACAGCGCCTCGACATCGAGATTTCCGCTGATCCGAAACGCGGTCGGAATGTTGTAGGTCGCCACCCCGCCCTCGAACCGGTCCAGGAACCACAACCGCTGCTGGGCAAACGACAGAGGCACCACCGCCGGCCGCTCGACGGCCACCAATGGCTTGCGCCCGCCGCCATCGGCGCCGATACGCGGCGCCAACTGGGCCACCGTGGGCGCCTCGAACACGGTGCGCACCGCCAGGTGGGCATCCAGGGCGCTGTTGACCGCGGCGATCACCCGCATCGCCGACAACGAATCCCCGCCCAAATCGAAGAACGAGTCATCCACCCCGACCCGCTCGAGCCCGAGCACCTGGGCGTAGATGCCGGCCAGGATCTCCTCGGTGGGGCTACTCGGGGAGCGATAGCCCTTGGTCTCGGTGTATTCCGGTGCCGGCAGAGCCCGGGTGTCCACTTTGCCGTTGACCGTCAGTGGCAACGCGTCGATCACCACCACCGCGGCCGGCACCATGTAGGTGGGAAGCCGCTGACCCAGCCGAGCCCGAATATCGGCCGGGTCAGCGGCTCCGGTGATGTAGCCGACCAGGCGCTTGTCGCCGGGGCGGTCTTCGCGGGCGATCACCACCGCCTGTTCCACCCCGTTGAGCCCGGCGAGTGCGGCCTGGATTTCACCGAGTTCGATGCGATACCCGCGGATCTTGACCTGCTCATCGGCGCGCCCCAGGTACTGCAACTGCCCGTCGGCACCCCACGACACCAGGTCCCCGGTGCGATACATCCGCTGGCCCGGCGCCCCGGCCTCCGCGAACGGACAGGCCACAAACCTCGACGCGGTCAGGGTCGCCCGGCCCAGGTAGCCATAGGCCAACCCGCCGCCGGCCACATACAACTCACCGACCACCCCGGCCGGCACCGGGTGTAAGTCCTTGTCCAGCACGAAGAACGCCACATGCACCAACGGCACCCCGATCGGGCTGACACTACTGTCGACGTCGGCGGCACTGATCTCGCGGAAGGACGCATGCACCGTCGTCTCGGTGATGCCATACATATTGATCAGCCGCGGTGATCGCGGGTGGCGGTCCAGCCACGCGCCAAGACGCTGGGGTTCGAGCGCCTCACCGCCGAACACCACCGTGTCCAGCTTTAGCTGAGGTGCCAGCTCAGCTGCCCGCGCGTCGACGGTTTGCAACGCATAAAACGCCGACGGGGTCTGGCTTAGGACGTTGATTTGTTCGGCAATCAGCAACGCGTGCAGGTCTTCTGGGGAGCGGACCACCTGCTCGGGCGCCACCACCAGCCGCCCACCATGCAGCAACGCACCAAAGATCTCCCACACCGAGAAGTCAAACGCGTAGGAATGACACTGCGACCACACTTGCTCCGGCGACAGCTCCAGATCAGCGTCCAGCGCCCGCAGCAGCCGAGTCACGTTGTAGTGAGGGATGGCCACGCCCTTGGGCACCCCGGTGGTGCCCGAGGTGTAGATCAGGTAGGCGATCTCCTCGGGCGCCGGCGCCGGCAACCCGGTGCACGGGTAGCCGGGGATGCGAGGGTCCTCGACATCAATGACCGGCAGACCACATCCGTCGAATCGGTCGGCCAGGCCGCCAGTGGTGATCGCCGCGATGGGTGCGGCGTCGGCGATCATGAACTGCATCCGCGCCGCCGGGTGGGCCGGGTCGATCGCCAGATACGCCGCCCCGGTTTTGAGCACCGCCATGATCGCCACGACCGCCTCGTCCGAGCGCGGCAACAACAGCGCCACACACTCACCCGAGCCCGCGCCAAGACCAATCAGCAAGTGCGCCAACCGGTTCGACGCCTCATCGAGCTCCCGGTAGCTCATCGACCGGCCAGCGAAAGTCACCGCCGGCGCGTCGGGCGCACGCACAACCTGGGCGCCGAACACCGCCGGAATCGACACCAATGTGGGTGCGGGCCGGGTCAACACCGCCCGGTTGCCCCACCGATCCAGGCGGCCGCCCTCATCGTCGACGAGCACGTCCACCGTCGACAACCGCCGGCCGGGATCGGTGGTCATGTCCACCAACACCCGCCGCAATCGCTCGATCAGCGTGTGGATGCTTGCCGGGTCGAACACGTCGGTGCGGAACTCCACCGTCCCACCGATCCCGGCGGGCTCCCCGGCCTGGTTCCAGCGTTCGGCCAACGAGAACGTCAGATCCATCCGGGCCGTCCGGGTATCTATCGGTTTCTGGCTGACGTCCAAGTCGCCCAGCGCCAAACCGGTGGTGGGGTCTCCGGCGAAGTTCTGCCAGGCCAATACCACCTGCACCAGCGGGTGATGGGCCAGGCTACGGGTCGGGTTGAGCCGCTCCACCAACACCTCAAAAGGCACATCCTGGTGCTCGTAGGCGGCCAGGCTGCGCCCGCGCACCTGAGCCAACACGTCGGTCACGCTGGGATCGCCGGCCACATCCACCCGCAACACCAAGGTATTGACGAAAAAACCCACCAGTTGCTCCAGGGCCGGATCACCGCGACCGGCGATCGGGAACCCCACCGCCACATCAGAACTCGCGCTGAGCTTGGACAGCAGCACCGCCAACGCGGCCTGCAGCACCATGAAACTGGTCGCATTGTGCGCACGGGCCACCCGGCGAATCTGCTGCTGGAGCTCGGCCGGCCAGTCCACCACCACACTGGCCCCGCGGTAATCGGCCACCGACGGATACGGCCGATCAGTGGGCAACGCCAACCGCTCGGGCAGCCCAGCCAGCTCGCGTTCCCAACAGGTCAACTGCTCTGCGATGCGGCTGTCGCTGTCCTCGAGCGCACCGAGTTGGGCGCGCTGCCACAACGTGTAATCGACATACTGCACCGCCAGCGCCGCCCACCCCGGGGCCTGCCCGGCACACCGGCTGGCATAGGCCACCCCCAGATCGGCCACCAACGGCGCGACCGACAAGCCATCAGCAGCGATATGGTGCACCGCAGCCACCAACACATGCTCGTCGGCGGCGACACGAAAAAGCTGCGTCCGCAACGGGATTTCGGCGGCAAGGTCAAACGCGTGGGAAGCCGCCGCCTCGACGGCCTCCTCCAGCCGGGTCGCTGACCAGCCGGTGGCATCCACGACGTCCCAGCCGAAGTCGGCCCGCTCGGGGGGCAACACCACCTGCCGGGCGACCCCGTCAGGGGCAACGAACACGGTGCGCAGGCTTTCGTGGCGGGCCACCACATCGGCCAACGCCGCCCCCAACGCCTCAGCATCCAGCCGCCCACCCAGCCGCAACGCCACCGCCATGTTGTAAATCGGTGAGGGCCCCTGCAACTGGTCGATGAACCACAACCGCTGCTGGGCAAACGACAACGGCACCACCGCAGGCCGCTCAACGGCCACTAACGGCTCCAACCCGCCGCCATCGGCAGCGACGCGCGGTGCCAACTGGGCCACCGTGGGCGCCTCGAACACCGTGCGCACCGCAAGGTTTGCATTCAGCGCACTGTTGACCGCGGCGACCAGACGCATCGCCGACAGCGAATCGCCACCCAAATCGAAGAAGGAGTCATCGACACCGACCCGCTCGAGCCCGAGCACCTGGGCGTAGATGCCCGCCAGGATCTCCTCGGTCGCACTAGCTGGCGCCCGGTACTCCCCGACGGTGTACTCCGGTGCCGGCAGGGCCCGGGTGTCCAGTTTGCCGCTGACCGTCAACGGCAGCGCGTCCAGCACCACCACCGCGGCCGGCACCATATAGTCCGGCAACCGCTCGGCCAGCGCGCTACGCAGCTCGGCCGGATCGGCGGCCCCGGTGACATAACCCACCAGCCGCTTGTCACCCGGACGGTCCTCACGGGCAAGAACTACCGCCTGCTCCACCCCCTCCAACCCGGCCAGCACCGCCCGGATCTCGCCCAACTCGATGCGATACCCACGGATCTTGACCTGCTCATCAGCACGCCCCAGATACCGCAACTGCCCGTCAGCACCCCACCACACCAAATCCCCGGTGCGATACATCCGCTGGCCGGACCCGGCGAACGGGCACGCCACAAACCGCGACCCGGTCAACGCAGCCCGGCCCACATACCCACACGCCACGCCGCGACCGGCCACATACAACTCCCCGACCACCCCGGCCGGCACCGGACGCAACCACCCGTCCAGGACGAACACCGCTGCGGTCGATACCGGCGCACCGATCGGCACCACACCCGAGCCCGCGACCAGCGGCGCGCTCAACGACGCATACACCGTGGCCTCGGTGGGGCCATAAGCATTGATCACCACCCGCCCCGGCGCCCACGCATCAACCACCTCGGCCGGACACGCCTCACCGCCGAGCAGCAACGCCACCGACTCCAACCCCTGCGGGCACAGCGCGGCCGCCGCCGACGGCGTCTGAGTCAACACATTGACCCGTTCATCGATCAGCAAGCGGTGGAAATCCTCCGGCGAGCCGACCACCTCATCCGGCACCACCACCAGCCGGCCACCACCGAGCAAAGCCGCCCAGATCTCCCACACCGAAAAGTCAAAAGCATACGAATGGCACTGCGTCCACACCTGTTCGCGCGGCAGGTCTGACGATTGTGAGTCGGCCAAATGGATCAGGTTGTGGTGAGTGATCGCCACACCCTTGGGCACCCCCGTGGTGCCCGACGTATAAATCAAATACGCAATGTCCTGCGGGTCCGGCGCCGGTGGTGCCGCGCTGGGTTGGTTGTCCACCGCAGGATCGTTGACATCAATGACCGCCACATCGCACCCGCCCAGCCGCGCCCGCAGCTCCGCGCAGGTGATCACCGCAGACGGGGCGGCGTCGGTGAACATCAACCCGACCCGGGCCGCCGGCAACGCCGGATCGATCGCCAAATACGCCGCACCAGCCTTGAGCACCGCCAGCATCGCCACCACGGCCTGCGCCGAGCGCTCCAGTAGCAACGCCACACACTGCCCCGGCCGCACACCCCGCTCAATCAACAAATGCGCCAACCGGTTCGCCGCCACCTCGAGCTCTTGGTACGTCAGGGCAACGCCCTCACAACTGACCGCCACCGCCTCGGGGGCACGCGCCACCCACTGCGCAAACACCTCCGGAACCGACACCGACCGCGGAGCCACGGGCCGGGTCAACACCGCCCGATTACCCCAGCCATCCAGGCGGGCGGGCTCGTCGGCATCCAGCACATCCACCGACGACAACCGCCGCCCCGGCTCAGCGGTCATCGCCACCAACAACCGCTCCAACCGTCCCGCCAAATCAGAGACATCAAAACCCGCAAACGGCTGCCCGGCGCCAGCCGTGCTGAAAAGCTGTTCGTCGCCGACCCCGTAGAACAACAGCCCAAAGTGACCTATCGGGCCGAAAGTGGTGTAAGTGGCTGTTGCCGGAACGCCGGCGAGGTCCAGGGTTAATCTGGCCGGCACGAAATTCAGGACTACCCGATTTGCCGCCCGCCCGAGGCCGCGACCATCACGGTCACCTTCAAGAAGGTGCACGGGAAACCGCTGGTGTTTCAGCGCTTCTCGTACCCGTGTGTCCACGTGTTTGCAGAAATCGCCCACTAACGATTCTGGTGACGCCGTTAAGACCAGCGGTACCACCCCGGCAAGCATCCCGGGCAGCAGCTTTGCCGCCGGATCCATTCGCCTGCTGACCGGGAAGTTGAGCACCACCTCGGAGCCACCGGCCTCGAAGCCACCCACCAAAAGCGCACAGGCCGCGGTGAGGACCGATGACCGGCGAATACCCAACCTCTTGGACAGTTCTTTGACCCGGCCGACGACGAACGGGTCCAATTGAACCGGCTCTGACGGCCAATACGAATCGCGATCGGTCGCGGCCTGAGGCAACCGATAACCCGGTGCGTTCTCCTGGGGAAGGTTCTCGCTCCAGTACGCCCGATCTTCCAGATAATCGGTGGACGCTTCGTACTCTGATTCGCTGCTCAGCAGATCGTGCAGCGAGCCAAAATAGGCAGGAGAAACCGGCGTGCCAGAAACGATCGCAGAGTAGATGGCTGCAATCCGACGGCCGACAAGGCCAATACCGGTTCCGTCGACGATGATGTGGTGGCTGCAGACGAACCAATAAAATTCGTCGACGCGGGTCTGAAATAACGCGAATTTGAACAGCGGCCCGGTGAACGGCATCGGCGTGCGTTGGATCGAGGCGGCCATCTCATGGGCTTGCTGCACGGCATGGTCTGAGCCGCTGAGGTCATAGAAGGCCAGCTCGACATCCGGGTAGTCGATCACCCGTTGGAAAACCTTGCCATCCGCCTCGAAGAAGGCGGCCCTGCCCGACTCGGCCTCTTGCACCGCTTGGCTGATCGCCCGCTTGAGGGCATCACGGTCTACAGGGCCGTCGATTTTCACGAAAAGGCCAAGCTGCCACTCCGTGCCGGGTTGACCCGTTTCCTGGGCAAGCCAAATGTCTAGCTGTCCGCGCGTCAGCGGGTACGCCTGGTAGTCGCGAGCCGTCGGCCGCCCGGACGGTTCAACTATCAAAACCATGGCCCGCCAGCCTCTCGCGCAGACTCTTCGGCCGTATGTCGGGCCAGTGCTGTTCGATGTACTCCAAGCACGCAGTGCGATCCGCTTCGCCATAAACCATCTGCCACCCGGCAGGGATATCGGCGAACGCCGGCCACAGGCTGTGCTGCTCTTCGTCATTGACCAAGACGAAAAAGCTGCCACTGTCATCGTCGAACGGGTTGGTACTCACCAGTCCTCCAAATCCTCGACTTGGCGTGGGTCGAACAGTTCGCTGCACTAGCTATTTCGACCAGTTGCTCTGGCTCGAGCCGGCAACGGTCCCGGCCCGTTGCATGATCCAGAGCGTTATGGGTTTCAAACTTGCTGTCTGGCTTATTAAGCCGGGTTGGGTAGTCACCGGGCGCACATAGAGTGGTAAAAGCAAGCCAACGGGGTGGCTTGCGTAGTGACAGGCAGACACTCACCGAGGGCGCGCGTGCTGACGTGGATTGCGTTCTGCAGCAGCGTGTTTGGTCGAGAGCGCCGGCTTTGGCCGTTACGCAGGGACTCCAACCTCGGCCGAGATGACCACGGGGGCCGTTGCCCAGAACCTCGTGCGACGGGCTGAACTCGTCATTTGCCGTGGGCCTGTTAGACATTGGTAAGTAATTGAGGTGTGGTGCCTGCTGTTCGACGCCGAGCCACGGGTAGATCCGGTGCAGGCGTCCCACGCACCGGGACGTAGACGAGTAGCCGGGCGGCGCCGGTAGACGTGCGTCGGCTACGCGTTACAGCTCACCGGCGTCGATGGCTTTCTTGACTTCCTGCGCCTGGGCCACCTGCGCGGAGGTGTACCCGATCAGCAACGCCACCACGTTGAGCAGCATGACTATCCCAGCCAGCCACAGCATTCCGTAGGTGTAGCCGCGGTCCAGCGCATGCAACTGTGCGGCGTTCATGGACTTCACCGGTCCAAGGGTGCCGCCCAGGGATAGCGTGCGCGACGTGATGGCGACTTGGATGATCACCAAAATCAGCGGTCCACCCAACGTCTGCAGCATCACTGAAATCGCCGATGTGGGCCCGATGCGGTCGAAGCCGACGCTGGCGATCACCGATAGCGTGAGCGGGACGAAGATCGCACCGATACCGATAGCCCCCGTGATGAGCGGCAGAACCAGGTTCGGGAAGTACGGCATGCCGCGGTTGAAGGTCGAGCCGTACAGCGCCGCGCCCAGGATCAAACTGCCGCTCCCGATCACCACCACCCGCGGCGGGAACCACATCACCAGCTTCGACGCCACGCCCACCCCGATGGCCACCGCGATCCCGAAGGGGATGAAAGCGACGCCAGCGCGCAGCGGACTGTAGCCCAGGATGGTCTGTACATACAGGCCGACCACCACGGTCAGGGTGAAAAACACTCCACCGGCAAGGAACATCGCCGCGAACGCGGCCAGCCGGTTGCGGTCGAAGAACAGGTTGAACGGCACGATCGGGTTCTCGGCCGTGCGCTCCACCACAACGAACGTCGCGAAAGCGGCCAAAGCCACCAAGCCTGAACCGATTGTGATGGCCGACAACCACCCCTGCTCCGGACCCGTCGAGAGGCCGAAGACCGCGGCGGTACAGCTCAATGTCGCCAGTACCGCCCCGGTGACATCGAGCTTCATCCGCTCCTTCTGGGTTTCCTGCCGCGTGATGACGGCCAGATAGATCACCGCCAGCCCGATCGGTACGTTCACCAAAAATGCCAGCCGCCACGACACGTCGGTGAGCGCCCCACCCACCACCAGGCCCAGCACCCCGCCCAGACCTGTCATCGCGCCGAGCACCGCCGTCGCCGTATTGCGTGTCGACCCTTTCGGGAACGTGGTCGCTATCAGCGCCAGATTGGTCGGTGCGATTATTGCCGCGGCCGCGCCGTGCAACAGCCGTGCCGATATCAGCACGGCCCCGTCCCAGGCGATGCCGCACAACGTCGAGGCAAAAGTGAACAGCGCGACCCCGACGATGAAAGCGCGCTTGCGGCCGATGGTGTCGCCGAGCCGGCCGCCCAGCAGCATCAGGCCGCCAAAGGTCAGCATGTAGGCGGTGATCACCCAGCTCCGTCCAGCATCCGACAGGCCGAGCTCGTTCTGGATCTTGGGAAGCGCGAAGATCGCGACGGGGCCGTCCATCGCCACCATCAGCTGCATGCCGCCGATCGCGACAATTACGGCGAAGTGGCGAGACCGCAGCGCAGGCGGAACGCGCCTCTTCGTATGCTGCAGCTTGGATGATTCAACGGGCATCTTGCAACCGCTACTTCGCCGTGGCGGCCTGATTGACGATGGCCTCGAAACGCTTTTCCCAGCGCAGATAGTTACCGGCGAGGCCGGTGAGAGGCACAAAGGGCATCGCGATCAACCAGGTGAACGCCGCGTTCAGCAGATTCGCCGGGAAGCGCATCGGCCGCATGATGTCGACAAAAAGGACGACCCGAACCCCGTCCGTCCGGTTCCATGCCTCGTGCTCGTAGGTGTCGTCGAAGATCATCACCCGGCCCTCCTCCCAATGCCGGGTCTGCGACCCGACTCGGATCGCACACATCTCGGCCGGCTCGGGAATGAGCAGCGCGAGATGGAGGCGGAGCACGCCTTTCCAGGGACCACGATGTGGCGGCAAATGCTTGCCCGGCGCGAGGATGGAAAAGAACGCGGTCTTCATGCCCGGCATCTTCTTGAGGAGCTTGGCCGTCTCCGGACAACGGCGGCAATTTGCCCGCGCTTTGAGACCGTAGGCGTAGAAGAAGAACGTCTTCCAGCCGTCGTCTTGAGTCAGTGCCTGCTGGGCCGGCTGGAGTTCCTGAAAGGTCGGTATGTCCGCCGCGTAGGGTAGCAGCGCATCGAGTTCGGCACGGACCTTGCGCCAATCCGCCTCGATGTCCGCGACCCAGGCGAAGTCCTTGGGATCGAAGAACTCTTTGTCACCGCACTTCGAGGCCCGCGCAACGAACCTTTCAAACGCGAAGAACAGGTGTTGGAAGAGTTGGAAGAGCCGGACGCGCGTTCGAAAAACCAATCCCTGCGGCTGCGTCTCGCTCACCACAACGTTACCCATTAAATCGTGCTCGATTTTTTGCATGGAACCCAGCCTCTCTCAGTGCGATGTTGGTCTTGTTCAAATCCGGGAAGGCATTTTCGGCGCAATCATTCTATTCGCGCATCTTCAGTTGCCAATAGAACTTTGAGTTGTCGGCCATACTGGCTAAGCGATTCGGCATTCATCATTTCTTTATGCACACAGTTGACAGGGTAGTTATTGATATTGCCGGCAACATAACGGCGCCAGCTTTGCGCGGCCGGCAAACTCTGGTCGCCCTCGTCCTCCATAGCGGAGAATATCTCCACGTCACCCTGGTAAACACCGGGTTCGTGAGCTCGAGCCAACGCGATGTTGGTATCGTCATTCCGGACAATCAAGTCGAGCAGCGGCTTGTATTGGGCGAATTCGACAAACCCTCGTTCGCCAAGTAGTTCTTCTACTTGCTCATAGGTAAGCGGCTCGGCCTGATCGGGAATATCTATCGCGCAGAACCGCAGCACTTCTTCTAGCGCCTGCTCGACTAATACATCTTTATTCAGAACGTCGCTGCTCGGGACGAGCAGTAAAGCGTCGAGCAGGATGAGACGGGCGATCGAGCATCCGCGTCGCTGTAGCTCGACGGCGATTTCATGGGCGACGACGCCTCCGAAAGACCAGCCGAGAAGGTGGTAGGGCCCGGTAGGATCGACCGCTTGGATCCGGTCGGCATAGATTTTCGCCATGTCGAGAATCGAAGTGGGTTCGGTCTCGCCATTTTGCGGCGTTTGTTGGATTCCAATGATTGGGCAATCCAAGTAATTACCCAGAGCGTGATACGGCCAGACCAGGCCACTCGCGGGATGAATGCAGAACAGCGGCGCACCGGTGCCCTGTTTGAGGAATTCAACCGGGACCACTTCCACCTCGCTGGCACCTTGGCTCAACTGCTGGCTCAAGCTCCGCACCGACGGCGCGTGG
>NZ_CP174281.1:0-22990 GCF_045343915.1 Mycobacterium sp. M23085 | reverse complement strand
AGGCCCGCCGCCCCCGAAGGGAGGAGGGACGGCGGGCCACGTCGTATTGTGCGGTATTCACGCATCGCCCAGTGCTGCTCGGTGTGCCACGTCGGTGGCGGTGCGCGCGCAGGTCAGCGCCTGCGTCGTGCGCGTGGTGAGGTCGCTGTGGACGGCACGCGAATCACTGCCGGTGGGTGTTGGTCATTAGTCAGGGCATCACCTCCCGTTCACAAGGGCCGGCGGCTAGGGACTGGTTGTGCGCGTCGGAGGAGACCGCTGGGTGGGCCACACTCGATTCTGCCGCCGCCGGGTGGACCCCTGGCTGCTGTCACTAGGTGGCCGGGAGGGTCGGTCGAGGGTGGTGGTGACAGCGGCGACTTGGGTAGGCCGTGGCCGGGCGGCGGGCGCCTCGGCGACTTGGGGCTCGCTCAACGCGGTGTCGAGTTGCAGGCGCATCCACTCGGCGCGCACGATCCTCTCGGCTTCGTCGAGCACTGTGTCAGTGAGCGTGTCGATAGCCATCTTTGTCACCCCCTTCGCTTGGCGCGCCGGTGGCCGGAGTTGTCCTTAGGCGTTGATCGCCGTTTTTTGGCCGTCGTGATTGATCTCGATACGCCGCGGCTTGGCCTTCTCGGCCACCGGGATCGTCAGCCGTAAGACCCCGTCGTGGTAGCTGGCCTCGATCTTGTCGGTGTCAAGGTTTTCACCGAGGAACAGTTGGCGGCTGAAAACGCCGCGCGGGCGTTCGGCGGACAGCATTTCCCGGTTTTGGTCCAGGCCGGGGCGCTCGGCACGCACGGTGAGCATGTTGCGCTCCACGTCGAGATTGAGTGAATCCGCTTGCACGCCAGGCAGATCGAATTCGATGATGAAATGCTCGCCGTCTCGCCAGGCGTCCATCGGCATCACCGCTGGACGGGCGGCTGTGCCGAAGACCTGTTGGGTCCAGCGGTCGAGGTCACGGAACGGATCTGTACGCATCAGCGCCATGATTTCACCTCCCAAATCAAGGGGCAGATCTATGTCTACAGGTATAAGTTTTTGATAGCACTACGTGTATACTTCCGCAAGTAGCCGGTACAAGTTTCCGAGGGGGAAGCCGTGGCCGATGACCCGACAGCCCGGTCGGCGCGCGGTCTCTACGGGATCTCGGTAACCTCCGAGTTGTCCGGGATCGCTCCGCAGACGCTGCGGCTCTATGAGCGCCGTGGACTGCTGGCCCCCTCACGCACCGACGGGGGAACACGCCGCTACAGCGACGAGGACCTTCAGCGCCTGCAGCGCATCACCGAACTGGTCGACCAAGGCGTCAACCTGGCCGGCGTTGCCCGAATCCTGGACCTAGAAACTAAAAATGACCAGCTGCAATCCGACTACACCCAGCTAGAGCTGCGCAATGCCCAACGTAAGGTCAGCCGCAAACCGGCGGCCGGTCGCAGTCTGGGCGGGAAACGAGGAAGGAAGGGGTCGTCCTGATCATGAAGTACACCGAGAACATTGTTCTGCCCGACGACGCGTCCGAGGCAGACGCGATCGATCAGGCGCGGGTGATCGATGTTGACGATGACACCGGACTCGACCCGACCCAGCTCGATGCGCTTGGTGATCGGGACGTCAGCGAAACCGACGTGATCGACCAGGCCACTATCGTGCCCGCCCCGAGGGAAATGATCGAAACGCGAAGCAGCATCCGCTGACCTGCAATAGGTTAGGCGTTCTCGGCGGGAAGGTCGTGCAGATCGTGCAGCCGCGGCGCCGGGGCGCTATCGCGTTCGCTGACAGTGAACAAGTTTCCCCAGGTGGCAAGTGCGACAGCGGCGGCAGCATGGTCGAGGTCCTCGGACAGTTGGTCTTCGGCGATGGCGACCAGCGCGTCGGCCAGGTTGACCGGGTTGACGTCGTGTCGCTTTGCGGTCTGCATCAGTTCGACGAATGCTTGGTCGACGCGGTAGCGCCGCAGGGTGACCAGGACTCCTTCGGCGGTATCGAGAATCCGCGCACCGGTGCGGCGCGAGTCGCGCGGCCGACGAGGATACTCAGTCATGGCTGATCACCTCCTTTTCCACAGCAACAACCGGGCAGGTGGGTGGTGTCTGGCCGGTGACACCACCCACCGACGGCTCAGGCGATGGCCTTTTGTTCACGGCCGGTCGTAATCGCGACCTTGCGCGGCTTGGCCGCCTCGGCCACCGGAACCGTCAGCCGCAACACCCCATCGGTATAGCTGGCGCCGATGTGGTCGGTATCGAGCTGATCGCCCAACAACAGCTGCCGGCTGAACACCCCGTGCGGGCGCTCGGCGGCCACCCAGTCATGGCCCTCATCGCCCACATACGGGCGCTCGGCGCGCACCGTCAGCGCGCCCTGGTCGGCTGTCACCTCGATCGAGTCGGGATAGACGCCTGGCACGTCGAGCTCCACGACGAACGTGTCGCCGTCACGCCAGACATCCATCGGCATCACCGCCGGGCGCGCGGCGGTACCCACAGGGTTCCCCCACGGTTGGGTGAGTCGGTAAAGATCACGAAAGAGCGGCTCGAACCCCAACATTGTCATCACCTCCTGCTACCTATTATCTACATCTTCCAATGCATATAATTGCTGGCTCCGAGGACATATTCCTGAGGTTTCCCGCTAGACGCATGTTCTGCCTGACAACGCCACTGCCTGACACGGGGATGCCCTGGCCGTGTCGGCTACCTGGGGGTCACCGGTGAGCAGCTCGTGATAACAACTTCAATAATGTGTTTCGCCGCTTGGCCAGTGCGCGGTGTTGGTGGGCCGACCAGTCTTGCACGGGTGGCAGCGTTAGCTGCAGAGTCAGGGCGGTGTGGCGCAGGGCGGGGTCGGAGGTGCTGTGGGCGATATCGGCCAGAATCTTGTGAATCCTGCGGTCGATAGGGTGCACCGCATCCTGATCATCACCCATCGGCGCAATCTACCCCCGAGGAAGGGGGTTGGGCAGGCCACCGGCTGCTTCGCTGTGGTTTAGCACTGCTCATCTGTGTGTGAACCAAGTGGCGGGCTTGAGGGGCGGCCAAATAGAGCATCAAGCAGCAGTCCGTAGCCGTTTTGCCGCAAACTGATCCGCAGCACAGGATGAGGGGTGTTAGAGGAAAGCCAGCGCTTAAGTGCCTCGTGTTGGTGTCGAGCTGATGCGGAACTGATCCCCAGCATCCGCATCAATGCCGGCATGGTCGACGGACCAGGATGCGATGTCACCGGGCTAGTCGCGGTGTCCGGGGATGCCGCGCACCCCGGTGGGTGCGGGCCGCCCGCGGGGCTGCGCGGGTCCCGGTTATCACGCCGCATGAACTCATGTGGTCGCTTCATCGCGTCACCTCACCTGAGAGCTTGTAGCAAACGGTTTGCCGAATTCGGTTCAGCTGCTTGTCCACGCTTATTTAGATGTCCTAGGTTTTATGGAAACCAACGCGTGAGCACATCGTCGTAATCCCGCTCAGGATCCACCCGCGGGCAAGCAGCGATCGCCCGTTGGGCCTCACCCACCGGCTTTGTTTAACGTTGGCGGAAGCCAAGGCGCACAGGGCTAACGGCTATGCTGCTATTGGCCGGGGACGGCGGAAGTTCCGAACCGGCGATGATGGTCGTACTAAACGCTCGCTCGGTTCTTGGGTTGCCCCGTCCAGTCAGCATCTTGCAGTTCAATGGGCACCGGTGAGAGAGGGGGCACCCATGAGCGGCAGGGACGCGGTCGAGAACGGACAGGCTGCGGTGGCAGAAACCGACGGGTTAAATCTGGTGTCGCAGCCGCTAGGGTATGCGGTCACCGGCCACACCGATGTCGGCCAGGGCACCGACGATCCCACTGCTCGCCAATTCACCGTCCACCGCATCGACCACCCGGTCGCCCAGGGCGCCAGCTTCGATACCGCCGACGCGGTCCGTGCCCATCTTGACGAGTTGGCAAAGCTGCCCCGCTGGCGCCTGGATCTCGATGACGAGTCGATCCGGTTCGACACCACCACGCTCACGGTCACCGACAAACGAACCGGGGAAAGCTTTTGCCTCAAAGCATGGAAATCGTTTGGGATCGCCGGCGTCATTCTTGGAGATCAAACGCCCTGCGCACCCGTGGGCGTGCGCCACATCTCGGTAGTTGCTGAACGACCTCCCACGATCGGACATTGGTACAACTCAGACGACGGCTAAGCCGCACGTCATCCCACCGCCACGGAACGGGGCGCCCGGCGCGCTGTGCCTTTCTTTTACTAGGGATCCGCGTTGTCAAGATGGCTGGAAAGAACGGTGACCCCCTGACGACACCTAAAGACGACGCCGCAGCGAAGAACATCCGGGCGGCGATGGCCGAATTGGCCACCAACTTCGCCACTCACACTGACCTCATCCCAATCCTCGAAGCCGTAACGGCCCAGGCAGTACAGCTGATCAGCGCGGTCGACATCGCCGGCATCCTGCTCATCGACGGCGAAAGACACCAGGCGCTGGCTTCCACTGCGCCGCTGGCTGCCGAACTCGGCATCGCTCAGCTCGACCTTCGGGAAGGTCCGTGTTTGGACGCGATCTCCAATCAGCCGCTCGTGCACTGCGCCGATTTTGCCCGCGACTCCCGCTGGTCACGGTTCGCCGCGGCCGCGCTGACCGCCGATATTCACAGCATGATGTCGTTCCACCTCTACTCCCATCCCAAGACGCACGGCGAGCTCGGCGGCCGCGGCGCGCTGAACCTGTTTAGCCGCAAGGCAAACTCTTTCACTCTGGCTGACCAAGCCGTCGGTGCAATGCTGGCCACCCACGCCGCAACCGCCCTTATCGCCGCCAACAAGCAAATCCAGTTCGACTCTGCCCTGGCGAGCCGCGACGTCCTCGGCCAAGCCAAAGGAATCTTGATGGAACGCTTCAAAGTAGATGCCGTGCGAGCGTTTGAAATGATGGCCAAGCTGTCTCAGGACACCAACACCCCCGTACGCGTCATCGCCCAGCGCATCGTAGAGACCATCTGAACCGGCGATGCTGGTCCGGTCAGGCGCATGTGCTGTGTAATGGACCCTGCCGTCTCGTAACTAGAGAAACGAGACAGGCACCGCGGAGCAGTGCCCAGTCCGCATAGCGCCAGGTCGCGGTGTCTCATTTCTCGTCTCACACCGCGTGTCTCAGATCCTCGATGTCGGAAGTTGATGAGACGGTGATGGCGTGACGGCGATCCTCGGGTATGCGCGGGTGAGCACTCTTGGCCAAGACCTCAATGCACAGCTCGCGGCCCTGGCTGCTGAGGGCGTCGAATCCAGCCACGTGTTCACCGACAAGCTGTCCGGTGCGGTGAACCTCGGGCGGCCGGGCTTGGCGGCCCTGCTGCACTACGCGCGCGAAGGTGACACCGTGGTGGTCACGGCCATCGATCGGCTGGGCCGATCGGTCGCCGAAGTCACCCGCACCATCGCGGATCTGGGTGAGCGCCGAATTCTGGTGCGCGCCTTACGCGAAGGCGTGGACACCGGCACGCCCACCGGCCGGGCGGTGGCCGCCATCATGGCAACCTTGGCCGAACTCGAACTCGAACTCGGCCGCGAGCGTCGAGCCGCCTCACGTGAGTCCCGGCGTGCCCGCCAACTGCCGGCCACGAAGCCGGCGAAACTGACCGCGGAGCGCCAGAAGCAACTGCGCCGGCTCGCTGCGACCGGTGAGCCCGTTCCCGAGCTTGCGAAGGCGTTCGGCATAAGTCGCGCCACGGCCTACCGCTATCTATCGCAGCTGGAAGTCTAGCTGCGAGAGCCAAACATGTTGTCGGAGTCAGATTTTCATCGTCTTGCCGCAGTTGCCGCAGCGGATGAGTCCGTGCTTGGTGGCCCGGACGTTCACGAAGGTGAATCGGCAGTACGGGCAGGTGATGGTGGGGACGGATACGGCCATGGTGGCCTCACTTTCCTGGAAGGGTTCTGCGTGCGGAGAAGCGGTCAGCCGCGTTCGGTGACCGTGGTGTTGGGGTGCCGTGCAGCGGTGGAGGCCTTCACGAACTTGCCGGTGACGGCACTGCGGTGATGGGTCCCATTGCTGCGGTTGGCCCCGCGTTCGGTGACCGTGGTCCTCGGGTTGCGCGCGGCGGTGGACGCCTTGACGTAGCGACCGGTCGTCGCGCTCCGGTGATGTCCCTTGGCCATTGTCGGCGTCCTTTCTCGTGCGCCCGGCCCCCGAGCGGAGCCGAACACTTTGGTAACTAACTTTCCACTTTAGTGTATCAGACGTTTCTACTATCGTGTAAATCCGCCTACAATCGTGCTATGACCTCCGACAACGCTTCCCTCGGCCCCACCCTGCGCGAGCTTCGAGAGTTCTCGGGAAAGACGTTGAAAGCCGTGGCCGAGCCGTCCGGGATCAGTACCGCCTACCTGCAAAAACTCGAGCGCGGCGACGTCAAGAGCCCATCGCCGAAGGTGCTATACGGTCTTGCCGAAACGCTGGGCGCCGACTACCTCGAACTGATGCGCCGCGCCGGATACGTCGTGCCAGGCGGCACGGCGCACGGCAACACTCTGGCCCACGCGCTGAGTTCCGAGGGCCTCACCGAGCAGGAGGCGGAGGCTCTCACCACGTACCTCCAACTGTTACGACACAAGCAGCGGCAGCGAAATGCTTGAGGACCTCGACAGTGCACACGACATCGAGCAACGCACTCACGCGCTGCTCAAGGCCGCTGATGCCTACGGCCGGTACCCCACGCCGGTGGACGACATCGTGTCGGCGCGCGGCCTCCTGGAGGCCGATGACTTCACCCTCGACGAAGGGGTGCTCGCCGCGATGCCCAAACCGCTGCGCGATCTCGTCCGCCGCGGATACCGCGGCCTGCGCGGCGCGTTAGACCGTCGTGAGCGCACCGTCCACGTCAGCCAGCTGGTCACCCACGAGGGACGCAAGAACTTCGTCAAACTCCACGAGGTCACCCACGACCTGCTGCCCTGGCAGCAGCAGCTCGTCCACACCGACAACGAAGAAACGTTAAGTCCTTCAACTAACCGACTCTTCGAGCAGGAAGCCAATCAAGGTGCCGCTGAGCTGCTGTTTCAGCGACACGGATTCACCCAAGACGCCAGGAGCCTGGAGATCGGCGTCGCCAGCGTGGCCCACCTGGCCCAACGCTACGGATCGTCTCTTCAAGCAGGGTTTCGGCGCTACGCCGAAACACACCAAGACGCCGTCCACGTCCTGTGCCTGAGCAAGATGCCCAACAGCGACGGCAGCTACGACCGTCGCGAAGCACCTCGCTCCTCAAAATGGGCGGAGCGCTTCGGAAACACGCGATACCCGCGACGCCTGCACCCATCGGCGTACCCCTTCCTGGCGGCGATCGACCACGGGCTCGGTGAGGTGCCCATGCTCGATCTGGCTGGCGTTCGGGTGAACGTCCGGGTGGAGACGATGAACACCGGCTACGCGGAGATCATGATGCTCTGGGTGATGCCCCAGCACCGTCGCTTGCTGCGCCCCATCCGCGTCCGCCTGGCCGACGACTGAGCAGCCAAGCGCGTTAGCCTCGCGTTTCTATAACCGTCGTTTTTGGGACTGACCCCGTGCGACGGAAACGGCCGCTCGCATCGGTACTTCTCCGGTGAGTACCGATGCTGAAGCGGCCTTCAACTGTTTGCACCCGGCGCTGGCACTCTTCGGCCGGCCTGTGTTTTGGGCCGTCTCGAACCAGAAGAAGAGGACACGCTCGCTCGCGTGGCCCCGGGTCACCCCCGCCTAGGGAGTTCCCGGTCGACACCTCCGAAGGGAGCACACCGGTGAGCAACCAGACTGCCGCTGTCCTCATCGTCGCCATTCCCCTGCTCGGGTTCTACCTGCTAATCGGTTACATCGTTCATAAGACCGGCACGACCGCCGGCATCGCCGACATCGGTCGGGCCGTTGCCGACATCATCCGCGCCGTCGCCGCCGTCATCTCCGCGGCCTTCACGAGTCGAAGTCCGTGATCACTCGTACCCCCGGGCCCCGCCTGAGCTTGATGCTGGTCGACCGGGGCCGCCGTGATAGGGGTTCGGAGTGTTTCTCGAACTGGTCGATCTGCGCCCCAGCCCTTCCGATGACCATTGGTGGATGCCGCCGTTCGCCGAGAACGTCATCTACGAGCACCCCCATTGGTGGAATCGACAGCTCGGCGAGGAGCCGTGGTTCGTTCAGGTGCTCGATCAGACAGGGGCCGAGGTGGCGCGGGTCGAGTTCGACGACCCAGGCGGGATCAACCCTGAGTACGCGAGCGTGCCCGACCTCGGTGAGGAGCGCTTGGAGATCCAGTTCCTCGAGGTGGCCACCGCGGCGCGCGGGCACGGCGTGGGTGGGCAGGTAGTGCGCAGCCTGATGGGGCGGCACCCAGACCGCAGACTCTTCGCCTACAGCGAGGGCGCCGACCGCTTCTGGGCTTCGCTGGGCTGGGAGTCGTTCGAGCACCCAGCCGGCGGCTACCGGACGCTGTTCGTCCAGCCGTCGGTGGGCGGTCTGAGAAGTGCGGTGTAGCGCACACCCGCGGCGACCTCGCGCAGTCCCGAGTGCTGTCCCGCTGTTCGGACCTACGGACTTTTAATCCGCAGATCCAAAATCGAGTTGGACCTATCGATCCGCTCCAAGACCTTCGTGATCGAGACAACCCCCGGGCCGCCTGGGCTGACCCGCTGACTCTTAATCAGCGGGTCCGGGCTTCGAAAGCCTGACCCCGTACCGTGCGCACTTCGACAGCTCGAAAACGGCCCCCAAAACGGTGTATTTCGTCCTCTGTATCGAGCTAACACGCGACTGATGCTAGCTATCCGAGCTATCTGTGCTAGCCGTGCTACGCTAGCACAGATAGCGAGGCGAGCTCCCCTAGCTAGCTTGCAGTCCATAACCCGAAAGGCCATTCATGCAGGCAAATCGACATGCCCTTGCGAATCAAAAAGGCGGCGTCGGTAAGACAGCCACGACACTCGGTCTGGCCAGCGCGATCAGCCACCGCGGCGGTAAAGCGCTCGTTGTCGACATGGACCCGCAGGCCAACGCGACCGAAGGCCTCGGCATCTACACCACCGACGATCAGCTCACCACCGCGGACTTGATGGACCGCACCCAACCCGGCTCTGCTATCGATGCGGTGCTAGCAACCGAATGGGATGGCATCGACCTCATCCCCGCCCACCTCGATCTGTCCAACGCCGAATCCAGCGGTGCCTCTGACCTGGTGTTTCGCCTCGACGTGGCCTTCGAGGGCCTGGACTTATCGCCTTATGACGCCGTCCTTTTCGACTGTCCACCCAGCCTCGGAAAGCTCCTGTTTGCGGTGCTTTTGACCGTCGACGATGTCTATGCCATCACCGAGCCAACCAAAGACTCAGTCAAAGGCGTTACCAGGCTCGAAACCACCGTGCAGAAAGTCAAACTCCGCCCCAACCCCCGCCTCGAGCTCGCCAAGATCATCATTTCCCGCCGACAAAACAAAGGCGAACACATCGACCGCGAACGCGAGCTCCGCGCCGCGTACGGCGACCTCGTAGCTCACACCGTCATCCCCGATCTCGGCGCCCGCCAAGACGCCCACAGCGCTGAAGTGCCCATCCACAAATACCGCGGCGGCAAAGCCCTCAGCTTGCAAGTGGCCTACAACGACCTCCTCGACGAACTCGGCATCACCATCGGAGCACCCGCATGACCACCACCCGCAAACCCGCCATCACACGCACCCACCCCGCCGATGTACTTCCCGACCGGCCAACTGCAGCCGGCCACCCCGAACCCTCCAAGCACACCTCCACCACGGCTGCACGTAGCAACACCGTCGGGGAACGGCTCACCGAGCAGCACAACGTCCGTATCCGCCCCTCCGTCAAAGACCGCCTCAGCAAGGCCGTCGACAAGCTCCGCTACGAAACGGGCGACAGATCCATCAGCATCGCCTACATCACTGACCAAGCCATCGATACCTACCTCCGCGAACGCGGTTGCTAGCACACCTAGCTCTGCTAGCTAGCTGTGCAGGAAGGACAGGGTGCATCCTCCTGAAAAGGGCCTGAACTGGCCCGATGCGTAGCCCTGAGCCAGTGCCATGTCCTTCCTCGCCGCCAATCGTGGTGAACGTGGTGGTCCTGCTGTCAAGGCCACGCCGCTACGCGGTCGACCATGGTCGAGCCTTGACAGCAGGACCACCACGCACAAAAGCGGCCACTACGAGGAAGGGCATGTCGCGAAGCGCAGCTCTGATAACGCCGAGAGCTGTTGGTAACCAGGCCGAGCTTGGCGACGGAAGCCGCAGCCGCAATTACGGGTATCTGCACGCCTGCTCGTTAACGTCTCCGGCATGCGCATCGACATGTTCAATCGCTCGTGTGGACGCTGGTTATCCCGCGGAACCTGTGAACGGGCCGAGTCCACGTCGAGAATCAGCGTGACGGTACAAACGCGCCATTTCGACGACCGGCCCACCGCTGTAAGCCAGACACACCACCCGGCTCCGCGCCTGGGCGCTTGGAGCATGCCGTGACCGTTCGACACATCTACGTCGATGAAACCAAGCAGCGCGACTATCTGCTCGTTGCCAGCGTCCACGTCACGACGGACCTGGGCGCCCTGCGCCAGGTGGTGCGTGGGCTGCTACTACCCGGACAGCGCTACCTGCACATGAAAGACGAGAAAGACGGCCGCAAGCGCACCATCGCTCAAACCGTCGTCGACGCCGGCGTACAAGCCACCGTCTACCGTGCGGGAGCTCAGCACCGCAACGAACGCCAGCGCCGTTCAGCGTGTCTACGTGCCCTCATCGACGACCACGCCACCATCATCGGCGCACACATCGTTCTCGACGAGGACGAAACCATGGTGAACTTCGACAACCAGAAACTGATCGAGTACACCCGGGCCGCCGGCTGCCGCGACACCCTGCGCTACGAGCACAAACGCTCCCACACCGACGCGCTGCTGGCCATCCCCGATGCGATCGCCTGGTGCTGGGCAAAAGGCGGCGACTGGCGCAAACTCATCAACCCCGCCGTCACGGCTATCCGAGACGTCTGACCAGGCCCTAAAAATCGCGAAGCCCGAGCGCCACGGTCGTCCGGCCGGGTCTCGGGCTCACTTCCTGAAGCTCAACGCAACAGGCACCACCCAATATACGAGACTAAGCACCCCTAAGCCAATACCAGCCCATATAAGTCCCCTAGGGACGAGAAAATCGTTCCCTGCTCGCCGCCTGCGCCGGCAACGACGGGCGCTCCTAGCCCGCGATGGTCGCGGGCATTTCGCCGCTGGGTTTCAAAGCCGCATAAGCCACCGGTCACGAAAACGTCACGGGCGCACGGCGTGTCAGAGGCGATCTATCAGATAGTCGTGTGAGGGTTGGCATATGGCGCAACCGCACAAGGGTCAACGGAAACTCATCATGTGTCGCCCCGCTGAAGCGGTTTATGACGAGGCGAAAGCCGAGGCTGCTCAGCGAGGCATCAGCCTTTCACAGCTCGTTGCCGACGTCCTGGCATATCGCTACGGCCGCGAAGACCTTGTTCGCGAACTCGATCAAAAGACGGAGGTTCTGCCGCTGGCAATCTGACAGCCCCGCCTCGGCGGCCAACTCTTCGTGGACTGACGGACGACCCGAGGCACATGTTGACAGCTGAATAAACGGCGAAACCCCCGGCTGGCGGGCCGAGGGTTTCCGCTTCCCCGAAGGGACGTGTCTTGCCTGACTCGTCTCACGGTAGCGCATACCTGTCTGCGGTTCCAGATGGCGCGCACCGTGGTGTTTCAGAAACCGATACATTGTTGCCCGCGTATCGCGGGTGTACACGCTTGCAGCCGCGGCGCGGAGTGGCCCGCACGGGCCCGCGTGCGCACGCGTTGTTGGCGGCCAACTCCCGCACCGTCGCGGCGGCGATCGTGCTCGAGCTCGGCGATGCCCCGTACGCGGGTGTGCCGTGCTGGGCTGGCGCGGATCGGTGGGCCCGGTGGACGGTTCCGGTGGCCTACGACTTGCGCTACGACGCCGACGTTCGCCCGCACATGGGGGCCAACCAGATCAGCCGGCGCGCGCTGCTGCGCATCGCCCAGGCCCGCGCACGTTATGCCGATTACACCACCGGCCGGGATTGCCGGCCCAGCAATGAGCGGCTGGCCACCGACACCGGTTACGACGTGCGCACCATCCAGCGCGCCAACACCGTGCTGCGGTTGCTGGGGGTGGCTACCGAGGTGCTGCGCGGTCGCCAACGCACCCGCGCCGAACGCCTGGCCTCCTGGCGGGTCGGTGACCGCGGCCGCGGCTGGGCCAGCGTGTGGGCGCTGCACGACCACCGGCTGCTCAACCGGGTTATCCACAAAGTCCAAACGGTGCTGTCACCCCATCCACGTAGTGGTCCCGTTAGGGATCAACACGTCCGTCAGGATGTGGTTACTACCGTCACCCGCCGCCGTTCCGGCGCCGGTAACCGCGGCGCGGTGCACCGCGCGGACCTTAACGGCGGGGGGGTGGCGCTGGCTAAAGCGTGGCGCGCTGATCCGCAGGCCCCCCCGTGGTGTCACCGGCATAGTCCCAGCGCCTGGGCAGCGATTCTGGCCGCTCCCGCCCGGCACGGGTGGACACCGCGCGATGTGAACCAACTCGTGCGCGACTGGCTTGGGGTAGGGCACTGGATTCCGGACGCCCCGCACAAGCCGATCGGACTGCTGGGCGCGATGCTGGCATGGCACGGGGCTGAGCACCTGGCCGCGCGTCCGGCCGCCCTCGATGAGGCGCGCGAGGCCAGCGAGCGCGCCGCCCACCAGGCCCATGTGGCAGCGCAGCGCGCCGCGCATGTGGAGCACCTGCGCGCCCGCGCGGCGGGCCGGCGTGCTCTAGCGAGCACGGGGCACGCCGCGGCCCGCGTGATCGCGGCTGAGGCGGCCCTCCGCGCGGCGCGGCGCCGCACCCAGGCCGCGGCCGCCGATGCTGTCGCGCAGGCGGCCGCGGTGCGCGCGGTGCGGACGCACCAGACCCCGCCGGCCCCGCGGTGCTAGCCGAGTCCGTCGCCGCCCAAAACCGGCCACGCGCGCTGCTTGCAGCACACCACATCCAGGCGCGGCAACTGCGCGAGCGGGGGTCTGGTGCACCAGCCAGTCAAGGACCTCCTCACCGCACGATTGAGCGCGGCGCACGAGACGAGATAGATAGTCAACGTCGCCTCGATGCTCATCGGTTCTCTTTCGCTGCAGCGCCGCGTGGGTAGGCGGTAGGGGTATGGACAACCTCCATCATCGCTCCGCGGCGCTGGCCCAGCCCCGGCTTGCCACGATGGAGGTTTGTCTTGAGTGGGGGCCGGTAAGTGTCGCTTGCCGCGACGGGCCCAATAGCGCTTGGTAGCGGGCCTGGCGCAGCGGTGGAGTGTGGTGCTGTCGGCCGGTGCTTGCCCCAGCTGTCATGTCCCCTCAAACCCCGCCCTGCATCCCGGTTCCTTCCGCGGGTTTATCCGCCCTCGCCCAGGCCCACTCTTCTGATGCACAGGGGCGTCCCCTTCGCCCCTGCCGCTGGCCACCCCAGCAACTCTTTCCCTCAAACCCGCGTGTTACCGGGCACATTTGCACAATTGTGTGCAAGGCTGGGTGGGCCGTCCGCTGGGCTAATTACCCGACGTGCACGTGGTGGGCGGTCCAGCTCAAGGGTGGTGGCCAGGGTGTTGACGATTGCGAAGCTGTCGCGGTGGTCGGTGAACTATTACAACGACACCGCCCGGGCGGCCGGGCAGGCCGCCAAAGATTTGCAGTGTGCCAACGGCGGGTTGGGGGAGTATTACGGCGAACACGACACTCGTACCCCGGTGTGGGTGTGCGCCGGCGATGCCCACCGGGCCGCGGAATTAGTCGGGTTGAGCGACGCCGAGCGGGCCGGCGGGGACGCCGATCCGGGAGTGGTGGCGCGCTGGCTTGACGATGGGATCGCGCCCAACGGCGCGTGCGGGCGCGCCTTCGGTAAGGGCAGTGTGCATGGGTTTGATTTGACGTTTTGTGCGCCCAAGTCGGTGTCGTTGGTGCGGGCGTTGCGGGCCAATGAGGTGGCCGATAAGGCGGTGCTGGCCGCGCACACTACCGCCATCGCCGAGGCGCTGGAATACCTCGCGGTCCATGCCGGCTACACCCGAGTGCATAACCCGACCACGGGTGATAAAGACCTCGTTCGGTTGCCCGGTTTGGTCGCCGTGGCGTATCAGCATGAGACGTCGCGGGCGGGGGATCCGCACCTGCACACCCACGTGTTGGTGCCGAACCGACAGGCCCGTGCTGATGGGCGGTTGGTGTCGTTGGATGGCACGTCGTTGTTTCATGAAGCCAAGGCGGCGGGGGTGATTTATCAGGCGACGTTGCGTCGGGAGTTGCACCGTTCGTTGGGGGTGGAGTGGGCCGCGGTTGACCCGTGTACGGGTATGGCCGAGGTCGCCGGGATCGACCCGAACAGTGTTAGCGCGTGGTCGCAGCGGGCCTCGCAGTTACGCGAGTGGGCGGCCCACAACTTGGTGGTGGTCGGCTCGGGCGCGGGGCCGTCGGCGGCGCAGTTGGCGGCCGCGCAAAAGGCCACCCGGCCGGCCAAACCCGAACAACTCTCCTGGGTCCAACTGGTGGCGGAGTGGCGTGCGGATGCGCGCGGATTAAAGGTGGATCGGGCTGCGTTTCTGCAAGCGCGCCAGGCGCGGCGGGCTGCTGCGGCGGCGCCGTTTCATCGGGCGCGGTTGGCTGCGGCGGCGGCGAAGATTGAGAAGGCGGCGTTTACCCGGGCGGATCTGGTCGAGGTGATTGGTGCCCAGTTGCCGGTCGATATCGACGGGGAGACCCGAACCCCGCGCGAGCTGATCGAGGCCAGTGTTGACGCGGTGGGGATGCGGCTGACCGCACCCCGGGCCGCGCATCAGCGTGAGGGGCACGAGCGCTACACCCTGGATCGGATTCTGGCCGAAGAAGCCCTGCTGCTCGACGCGGTGGGGGCGCGTGAGGAGCGGTCGCAGTTGTTCGGGTTGCATGAGTTTGACCTGGAGGGCTTGTCGGGCGATCAACAGCGCGCGGTGCGCACGATTGCGTGGTTGCCGTGGCTGGTGTGCCCGCTGTCCGCGCCGGCGGGTGCGGGGAAAACCACCTCGATGCGCGCCCTGCGCGCCGCGGCGAACCATAGCGGCAAGCGGGTGCTGGTGGTGGCCCCGACGGGCAAAGCCGTCGATGTGGCGGTGCGTGAAGGCGCCGGGGACACCGGCGTGACGGTGGCCGCAGCGCTGCGTTCGCTGCGGGAGAACACGCTGACGTTGACTCCCCGCACGCTGGTGGTGGTGGACGAGGCGGGCATGGTGGGCACCGATGCGTTGCGCGAGCTGCTGGCCGCGGCCACCGCGGCCGGGGTCAAGACCGTGCTGGTCGGCGATGCCTACCAACTGGCCCCGGTGAAGGCCCGTGGGGGCATGTTCGCCCAACTCTGTACTGACCTGCCCTGGACCCAGACACTGTCGGAGGTGTGGCGGATGCGTGACCCGGATGAGCGGGCCGCTTCCCTGGCGTTGCGCGACGGCGGCCCGGCGCCCGTGCGCCGCGCGGTGGCATGGTATCGGGCTCAGGGGCGGCTGCACGCCGGGGACCCGATCGCGATGGCCGCCGACGCCCTGGCGGCCTACAAGACGGATATGGCCGCGGGCCGCGATGCGCTGCTGATCGCCGACACCACCGAAATGGTTGACGCACTCAACCGACGCCTCCATGACGAACGCATCGACCCCCAGGCGCCCACCGTGGCTGCTGCACGCGGACAACGCCTCGCGGTCGGCGATGTCATCGTGAGTCGGCGTAATGAGCCAGCCATCCCGGTGTTCGAAGCCCGCCGGGCGGTGCCCGATCCGAGCGCGGATCCGGTGCGCAACGGGCAACGCTGGCAGGTCCTCGCCGTCGATCGCGAGCATGATCGCATCGCCGCGCGTCGGCTCGAGGATGGCGCGCGGGTGGTCTTGAGCGGGGACTATCTGCGCGAGCACGTCAGCTATGGGTATGCGGTCACCGTGCACGCCGCCCAAGGGGTCACCGCCGACACCGCGCATGCCGTGCTGGGCGAGTCCACCCGCCGCAACCTGCTTTATGTCGCCATGACCCGCGGCCGCGAGACCAACCACGCCTACCTCTATGAGCGGCTGGGCGGGGAAACCGAGCATGAACACCCCGAACCCCAGTCGGGGATGCATGTGGCGCGCCGCGGCACCGGCCATCAGGCCGCACAGCTGGTGCGCGGCATCATCGGCCACCGTAACGAGCAACCCCGCACCGCTCACGACGTCGCCGCCCAAACCGAGGACCATGCGCAGCTGCCCGCCCGGGTGCAGAGCCTGCTGGCTCGGCGTGCCGCGGGAGTGGCGCGCCGTCGTGCCGCCTACCAGCAGTGGCGCGACGACCGCCTCGACCGGCTGCTCGACCAGCAACAATGGATCGACCACCAGCGGCACCGCAGTCGCGGACGCGGCCAGAGTCGAGATTACGGATTGGAACTGTAGTGACCGTCGCCGGAACCCCTTCAGTCCCAGGGCCTTTGATGCCATAAGGTTCCGGGCAAATTGCGGATCCCTTCTCGGCCGCGCGGTTTCGGTTCACCGGGTGCAATCGTCGAGCTCGTCGACCGCGTATTGGTAGTAGTGCCTTGGGATTGGTCGCGGTGGGCTGCGCCGAGGGGTGCCCCGACGTGCACGGTTGCGAAGACGCGGTGTGGCTGCCACAAAGGGTATCGAGAAGAAGTTGATGACTTGCTTGATCCGTTTTGTTCGATGGAGAAATCGCATATGGTCAACATGCATATCGCGGGGTTCCTGGCGTTGAGTTCTGCGTTGTGCGGCGCGGTCGGGGACGTTCTTCAGCAACGCGCGACACACCGGGTCACTGACGACTCGGTCGGTCCCACCGGATTGATCGCCAAGCTGCTGTGTGATCAACGGTGGTGCTGGGGGTTACTGATCATGCTGGCGAGCGTCGGGTTGCAGGCGGCCGCGCTGGGCGAGGGTTCGGTGTTATTGGTGCAGCCATTGCTCATGTTCTCGCTGCTGTTTGCGCTGCCGATCAACGCGAGGTTGTCGCATCGCACAGTATCGGCGGGCGAGTGGCTGTGGGCTGGCCTACTCACTGTCGCGGTGATCGTGATCGTCACTGTCGGTGATCCGCAGGCCGGTCGATCGAGCGCATCGCTGCACGCCTGGGCCGGTGTGGCGATGGTGTTGGGTCCGCTATTGACCGGATGCGTTGCCGCAGGCCGTATCTGGGGTGGGGCGCTGGCCGCGGTGCTGTACGCGCTCGTGTCGGGTTCGCTGTGGGGTATCTTCGCGGTGCTGACCAAAGAGGTTGTCGGTCGGCTCAACGAAGGCGTCTGGACGGTGGTGTGGACGCCCGAGCTGTATGCCTTGCTGCTGGTCGCTCTGGGAGGTTTTGTCGGGGGGCAGTTGGCGTTTCGGGCGGGGCCGTTGACCGCGTCAATGCCGACCCTGCAGGTGTCGCAGCCGGTTGTCGCGGCGGTGGTGGGCGTCGCTGTCCTCGGCGAGACGCTGGACGCTGGTCCGGCGGGGCTGTTGGCCTTGGCGGCGGCCACGCTGGTGATGGTGACGGCGATCTTCAACCTCGCGCGTGTCGATGCGGTCGCGACGCAAAGCGAGGTGGAAGAGGACCGCCGTGTCCCGCTCGGCCAACCGGCGTAGCCGTTGACTCCCGCAGCCCGCAGCCCGGGCTCCGTCGGGATCCGGTGCCTGTGGCGGCTGGCTAGAGCTAGACGTCGTCGATCCGGTTGAGTTTGGGAGGCGCGCTGGCGCCGGCCTGGTCGGCCGTGGACTCGGACGTGTCGGTGGCCCAGCGGCGGCGTCCCACCGCGACGGCAGCGGCTTCCCCGGTCGTCAACCGGTCGTGCAGCCAGGCCAAGGGTTTGGGCGCCCACCAACTCCATGGGCCAAGTAGGTGAATGAACGCTGGGACCAGGAACATTCGCACCAGGGTGGCGTCGGCTAGTACCGCAAGTGTCAGGCCAAGGCCCAGCATGCGCATGAACGAGACCTGGGCAGGAATCAGTGCCGCGAATGAAATCGACATCACCAGCGCAGCGGCGGTGACCACTCGGCCGATGCCCGCCAGGCCCAGTGCGGTGCTCTCATCGTTCGCGGCACGTGCCTCGGTGGGGCTCGGTGGTGCCTCAAGGGTGGTTTGAGAGGCCAACCAGTATTCGCGGATCCGTGAGACCAGGAATACTTCGTAATCCATGGCCAGGCCGAAGGCGATGCAGAACAACAACATCGGGATGTTGGCGTTCAACGTCCCGTTGGGGGTCGTTCCCAATGCCCGCAGGTGGCCGTCTTGGAAGATCCACACCATCGCGCCGAAGGCCGCCGTCAATGACAGCACGTTGCATACCAGCGCCTGCAGCGGCAGCACCACGCTGCCGGTGAGCAGGAATAGCAGCACGAAGGTGACCAGGGCGATCAGCCCCAGCGCGGTGGGCAGCCGTTTGGTGATCGCGTCAACGCTGTCGCGGTTGACCTGCGCCAGCCCACTCATGGCCACCGGCCGCCCTGCCGGTGTGGCGACCTGATGCAGCCGGTTGAGCTGGGCGGCCGAGGCTTGCGAATACAGCGGCACGGTGCTGGTCACGGTCAAAAAGGCGGCGCCGTCGGCGATGCCGGTGGGCGCGGCCGGCGGGCTCACCCGGTGCCCGGCCACGAATGTCCCGGTCGGCGCGGTGACTGCCGACACATCGGGAACCTGTGACAGGGCAGCGGCGTAGTGCTCCAGGTCAAGGAGGCTGACACCGCGTGTGTCCGGGACGACGACGGACACCGCCATCCCCAAGTCGTCGGTGAACTGGTTGTCCAACAGGTCGGCGACTTGGCGTGCCGACGCCGATCGCGGCAACACCCGTTCGTCGGGGAAACCCCAATGCACCCCCAGAAAGGGGACCCCGAGCAGCAACAACAGCACGACGACGCTCGACCCGACAGCAACAGCATGACGCAGGACAAACCGCGTCGACCGGTACCAGAACATCGAGTGGGCCGGCTTGTGCGCGTCGTCGTGCCTCCACGTGGACGCCAGCAGCCGGTGCGCCAGCGGGCGCACGTCGAGGGCGTCTAGTCGCGGGCCCAGTAGCGCGATCGCCGCCGGCGTCACCACTACGGCAGCGACGGCCACGATGACGGCGGTGGCGACCACGGTGTAGGCCGACGACTTCAGGAAGTACATCGGAAACACCGCCAACACCGTCATCGACAAGCCGACGGTGGTGGCAGAGAACAGCACGGTGCGGCCCGCGGTGGCCATGGTGCGGAACAGTGCTTGGCTGGGATCGCCGCCGCATTCGGCGAGTTCTTCGCGGTAGCGGCTGATGATCAACAGGTTGTAATCGATCGCCAGGGCCAGGCCCATGGCGATGCTCAGATCCAGCGCGTACGTCGAGACGTCGGTGGTGAAGCTGATCAGCCGCAACACTGATAAGGTGCCGACGATCGTCAGTGCGCCCAAGATGATCGGCAGCGCTGCCGCTACCAGTCCGCCGAATACCCAGACCAAAACGGCGAAGCTTAGGGGAATGGCGAGGGCTTCCATGAGTATCAGGTCGCGCTGATTCTGTTCGTTGATCTGGTTGTAGGCCACGGCCATGCCGCCGGCGCGGACGGTGACGCCGTCGCGGTCGTGCACCAGTTCGCGGGCCAGCACGTTGGCGTACTTTTGCGCGTTGTTCTCCCCGCCTTTGAGGTTGGCCACGATCATCCCGGACTTGGTGTCCTTGCTAACGAGTGGAGCCGCAATCTGCGGCGGTGACGTCCAGGCCGAGGACACATTGAAGACCCACGGTGACTGTTGGAGTCGATCGACGATGTCGGTGCCGACCCGGCGCGCCGGAGCGCTGCGGGCGCCGGCGGGCGCGGTCACCACGATCAGCATCTTCTGATCAGTCTGAGCGAACTTGTCTCGGAGGATGTCGGTCGCCTTGGACGACTCCGAGGTCGGGTCTTGAAAGCCGCCAGCCGAGAGGCTGTTGATCACCGGGATGCCGAAGATCGCGGCCCCCATCAAGATCACCGCGGCGGCCGCGATGACACGTCGCGGTGCGGCAAGGGCGATGTGGGTAATTGCGCGCAGCATCCGGTTCCTCCGCTGAATCTCACTTCCCTGCTACCGCCGTAGCGGCCAGCCGCGATCCCGAAGACCACTGTGCTGCTAGCCTCAACACAAGCAGCGTCGCTTTGCCACCACCTTCGGAGCAGTTATACATCGTTGATCTCCCCGTCGTCTGAGACGCCGGGCTCTTACGCCGCAGTCGCACACCACATCTGGCCCAAATACCACTCTCGCCGAACATCACCAACGCGGGTCACCACCATCCGCGAGTGCGGCCCAATGTTCCGCGGGTCCCGAGTTCGTGCGTCGGCACCAAACAAACACGTCGCATCTAGGGGATCGATCGCTCGCGCAATGCGAGCGAAAAAATGAATGAAGGAACGATTGAATACACCGGACGATTCCATCAAAATACGATTTGCTACCGAAGAGGACTTGCAGACCGTCTACGAGAATCAGGCTCGCGCATACGGAATCTCAGTGGCGCCCGGGGACGTGGAAGGTTGGAAACGCAAGGTCGAGCTCGAGGACATCTTGGTGGCCGAGGATGTCTCAGATCCGCGGCGACCATTCCTGGTCGCGACTTCCCTCTGCTATAAACTGCGACTGACCGTGCCGGGCGGCACCAGTCTCCGAGCCGCATGGCTGGCCATGGTTACCGTCGCGGCCACCCATGAGGGCAGGGGAATCTGGCAGCAGATCAGCATCCAGGGCTTCGGAATACTTCAGGATCGAGGTTACCCATTTATTTGCGGTGTTCCCACCCAGCCAACGGTTTACGACATCTTGGGCGCCGGGGTGGCGAGCTATCACCGTACCTACAACATCGACCGGCGTTTCGCGAAACTGCGAGGTGAGCCGCTCCGAAAGCGCGCGCGCGAACTCAACGCTGCCGAGGCGCGATCCGAGGTCCCCCCTATCTATGAGCGCTGGTGCGGCATAACTCATGGTTCGCTGGCCCGGGACAGCGCTTGGTGGGATGACTATCTGGAAGACCGAGTGACCCAGCGGGACAACGGGTCCGAGCTGAACTTCATCATTCATCCAGACGGTTTCCTCACCTACCGAGTGATGGGAGGCAAACCACATGCGTTTCGCCCCCCTTTTGGCACCCTGGTTGTCCAGGATTTCTGCGCGATCACAGACGAAGCGCACACCGAGCTGCTCGCGACATTGCTGAGCCTGGAGTCCTTCAACGACATAGAGATTGAGCTGCCCGTCGATGATCCGCTTCCCCTCAAACTCAGGGATCCCCGGCCTGCCCAAACTGCGGGCATCAGCGATTTCCTTTGGCTGCGCATCATGAACGTGCCCGACGTGCTTGGCAAGCGGATCTATTCTGCTGACGTCGAGGTCGTCCTGGAAGTCACCGATCCGCTGGTCGTCGCTGGAGGCCGATACCTGCTCCAAACACGCGACGGCATCGGAACATGCACGCCCCATGACGGGCGACCAGACATCAGAATCGGCCTGGCCGAACTCGGAACGGTCTACATGGGCGCGCATTCCGTGTCAGAACTCCACGCAGCCGACCGCATCACGGAACTACGCAGCGGCGCGCTGGTCAATCTGGAAGCCGCCTTTAGCACCCAACGCGCACCTTATTCCGGCACGCTCTTTTAACCAGTGTTCCAGCACGTGGCCGACAAGGCCTCCGAGTTACCAGGTAGCGGCACGCTTCCAGCGCGTGCTGATCATTAGAATCAGCCGCACCAGTGCTCGTCGTGACCTGGTGGAGTGGAACCAGGGAACAATGACGGCTGCGGAACGACCAGATCCCTTGTTGCGCCTGGATGCCACAGCAGAGGCGATCGCGGGCCTGCGCGATGTTTTTGCCGCCGAGGAGCCGTTAAGCGATGTCTTGGTGCGGGTTGCTCAGACCGCCGTGAGGGCGATTCCGGACGCCGATGCTGTCAGTATCACCGTGATCAGCGGCAACGCCGGCAGCACTCCAGCGAGCACCGATGAACGGCTCATCGCCTTGGATCGCCTGCAGCTGGAGTCCGGGCAAGGGCCCTGCATGCAGGCGGCTCAGGAGCGTAGACCAGTGCGTGTGGAGATTGCTGCCGCGGACGGGAATCGATGGCCCGAATTCGGCGAAAATGCCAAAAAGCTTGGCGTTCGGGCCTGCTTGTCAGCGCCGTTGCTCGTCGATGACGGCGAACCCGAACTTGTTGGCTCACTTAATGTTTACAGCTACACCGCATCGGCGTTTGACCCGTTCGACGAGGGCCTGATCCGGCTGTATACGGTCACGGCCGGCCAAGCGATCACCAACGCCCGCCGGTGGCAGAAGACCCGCGATACCGTGAGTAGTCTGGAACGCGCGCTGACCTCGCGGGCCGAAATCGATCAAGCAAAAGGTGCGTTGATGGCTATCCATGGCTGCACCGCTGACGCGGCGTTTGAGAGGCTCGTCAGCACATCGCAGAAGCAGCACGTCAAATTGCACGAGGTCGCTCGCCAGGTGCTTACATCGATTCGCCGACCCGAGAAGTAGCTAGCAAGCCGTTCAAGGGGTCGTGGACCGGTTGATGCCAGTACTGGGACAGGGATACACGTGGATGTCATCACATCCATCGTCGTCGCGGCCATTGCTCGTGTGAATGCTCGACATCTACTAGGTGACTGGCCGCGAGCGCGGTCATCGAATTATCGATGTTCTGGCCGTAGATGGCTCGGCGGTGCGGGTCACGCAGCAGCGTGTATGCGGCTAGGACCTGCTGCAACCGGGTTTGTGTGTCCGTGATTTCAGCCGGAGTGGCGGCAGGTGTTACGCCGAGCGCGGCGTAAAGATCGTGGGGATGGGGGCCTTGGTTCATGTCTGGCCTTGTGTCGAAGGTGTGGACAGTCCGGCTAGAAGGGGGGTCGATCTTGGCTTGGGGACCGCCAACGCCCACCCCAAGCGCATTAGCTAATTCGGGCGGGGTAGGCG